>NZ_CAXIED010000002.1 GCF_964023145.1 Chlamydia sp. BM-2023
TTTGATACAACCCGCTCTACGATTTGATTAGGGCTCATTTCCAACGAAATAAAACCAACAGCTTTTTGCTGTTCCAATACTAAATTTAGAGCTATGTCAATAGCGAATGCAGTTTTTCCCATAGCAGGTCTAGCCGCTACAACAACAAAATTACCCTTTGATAAAATAACACTTTGCTCGTCTATGGATGGATACCCTGTAAGCAATCCATCAACATAATCTGTTTGATGCCTAGATCTATATTCGTATCTGTTTCGTATTTGATGAAAGACACTGAGTCCCCCATTTTCTCCCGAAGAAAAAATATCATAAACCGTTTTCCCTACATTCTTTCTTCTTGGATAAGATGTTTTTTTCTGAATTATATCCAAGCGTTCTTTGAATTGTTCCACAAGAGTGTATGGAGAACGTCTGTTTGGATATCTTGTAAAGTCTTGAAAAGATGAATCTAAAAACGCTTTTAACAAGTTGTTAACGTGTTTTTCATGCAAGAAATCGATATGATGATCAAGATCTATTGGTATATCAGCATTCTGAGACATATGTATTAGATAAGAAACGTCCATTCTTTTGTCTAAGTCACGTTTCTTAATTTCTTCCCAAATTAGAGCTATGGAAATAGTATCCCGGTCTCTTAAAAGGTCTCGTATCAACAAAAATATATTCCTATGATTCTCGGATAAAAAATGATTCTCAGATAACCTTCGTACGATTGTTCGAGCATGCTCAACATAATTAACAGCTTGCCCTAGAACGAAGAACTCAACATCTAAGAGCTCTTTTTCTTCTTCAGATTGTTTTGCCATAGGATGTCCAGAAAGAGTATTGAGGATTTTATAAAAGTAATATAATTTGCTTGATTATGGAAATAATCAGGTAAAATGAAACATTTATATCACGAGGTTATGTGTGCGTAAAGATAATTCACTGCACAAGAGCTTAGATGCAATGCTAGAAAACAAAGTCAGTCAGAATAACCTATCGCATCAAGAATCTATTACCATCAGAAACGAACGTGTTTGGAAAGAACTAAGTAATATTCCTCTTTCAGAAGCAGTCCTTCTATGGACATCGTCTTTAAACAATCACACGGCTCGATCCTATCAGGGGTCTATTCTTGCTTTAGATAAAATTGGTTTGATTTCGTTAAAAATCTCTCTGCAGGAATTTGCTTTGTTAAACCATAATATCGTTTTAGATTCCATCAAACAGATTCCACAGACACTAGCTACATGGTCGGAAGGGACAAAACAGGTCCGTGCCGCTTGCTACATATCTCTGACTAAATTTTTAAACCGAGCAACATCAGGAATAATTTCCATAGCACAACCGTCTCAACAAGAGTCCAACAAGACATTCTATAAAATCAGAGACCTCGTTAAAACAAATGCTATGAATAAACATGAACGAATCATGTTTATGGAGGCTCTAGAGAAAATTAACCATAGAGATTGGCTAATAGCGCAAACTCTATTGCAGGGAGCAAAGCGTGTCACAGAAGCTCTGTCTATAACAACTGATCAAATCTCCTTCGAACATGGAACTATCTCATTCTCTCAAATAAAAAATAGGGGGACATCAAAAACAACTATTATAACCTACCCTCAGAGATTCATGAAATTAATCAAAGAGTATATAGGGAATAGGTCTGGATTGGTTTTTGTAACAAAAACAGGAAACAATGTGGGGTTAAAACAACTTGCGGGAACATTCGCTAAAGCTGGGCTACAAGCAAATATACCTTTTAAAATAACTCCTCACGTACTCAGAGCTACTGCAGTAACGGAATATAAAAGAATGGGTTGTTCTGATTCAGATATTATGAAAGTAACAGGTCATTCCTCATCAAAAATGATTTATGCTTATGACAAGTCATTGAGATCCGAAAACGCCTCGAAAAAGGTTTCCCTAATTTAATCATCAAGTAGAAATCAACGATTTCTACTTCTACTAAAACAAAACTTTTGGGATTTCACATTCTGTATAATTAAAATTATATTAAAATATTAAAGGTAGTTGAGATGTCAGGTTGTCTGCTAAACCGGTATCATATGCTGCTAGCATTTGAGTTGAGGATAAACAAGAAACTCGCATGATTTCCTCATCCGCAAATCCCATTTTTTTTAGATATGCTAAAGCACTAGCTCTAAGGACATGAGGGGTAACCTTTACTGTTGAGTTAATATCATGCTCAGCCAGTTTGAAGTAGTAATATACCTGATTGATCGCAACCTGTTGTTCTTCCCCTGATACAAAAACCCATCCGTCCCGATTTCCAATATAGTCGCGCAATTCCTGCATTAAGATATTCGGATAAGTGACTTTAACTTCACTAAATCTGTTTTGACGTTTTTTTATTCTGAAAGTAACTTGATTCTGTGTAAAAGATAGGTCTTCTGTCCTAAGAGATATTACTTCGCTTAACTTTCTAACTCCTTGAATAATTAATTTCCCAATCAAGTAATCCCTAAAACTAATTCTTTTCAAAGAATCAAAAAACAGCAACCATTCCCTTTTCGAGATAAACTCAGTTTTAACTTTGTCTCTAATTTTATAAAATGTTGAATTTCCAAAATCTCTAGAAGGAATAGCTTGTTTAATCACCCCTTTAGTTAACCTATAAAGAAACTTTGTAAAAGATATGTAGCAAGCAGCTCTAGCTTGCTTAGAAGCTTCTGATATAGGTTTCCCAGCATAATTGTGAGTTAAAGATTTGATCTTATTTAAAGCATCACAATGATCTACACAAACTAGTTTCTCTAATTTCATAGAGCCGTCTAAAATTTGATTTGAAACTAGAAACTTGACTCCTGAAGCATAATTTTTCCGTGTAATGGGAGATAAAGTAGCCAACCACACATTTGCAGCTTCTAGTACCGTAAGAAATAATCTGCTTCTGTGATAGTGATTCAAACCGCTCATACTCAGTCTCAATGTTTTGTAATGTACAAGTCTTGCGCAGTCTAAGTTTTTTTTGACCAAAAGTCTACCACCTAAAGTTGCAAAGTCTACCACCTAAAGTTGCAAAGTCTACCACCTAAAGTTGCAAAGTCTACCACCTAAAGTTGCAATTTCTCTCGGAGTTTCACAGGCTTATATTCTTAAAAAAGTATATTAATACTTTTTATTTGCTGCCGATTGAGATCAGCATCCAGAATTTACCCCCAGAGTGCTCTCAAGCAATTGTTGTAACAAGTTTTTGTTATACTCGGATAATTCAAGTCCTGAACAGACTATCTTAAGTGCTTCCATTAGCTTTTCTGATAAGAGCTTGTTCTTGTTCTCGAAGTTAATTAAGGATTCTGATTGCAGATTCCTTAATGATGGTAGAAACTTATTCAACACGTCAATCGCTGACGTGTTTGACATTCCACCAATTTTTCCCAAAACTTTAACCTTATCTTTGACGGAACCCCTTCGAGAAGCAAGTAAATAAGCAGTTTTATATGGTATAGACTGAAACAAAGACTTGGTCTCTTTATCTGGGAGGCTTATGAATAATTCGTAATAACCTAAAGCATTGTAAGCAGAAGATTTCGTATGAAATACAAAGTTAATCCATGCTGAGAAAGTAGTCTCAGGTGAATTCATTCTTTTAAGAATTTCTCTTACCTTGTAAATTTTTTCTCCAATTAAAAGTACGTGTTGCTTTTGTATGGATTTGATCTGCCCTGTTAGTAATTTGATAGATGCTAGACCATTATTGTATTCTTCATCCAACTTACTGTGTTTACTGACTATCAGACTTTCGATCTGTTCTTGTTCATCATTACTCAATGACACAGAAAAAACATCTAAGGAAACTTCTTTTTTTTGAAATTCCTTTACCGTGTTTTCTTGATTTTTCTGAAAAAATGCTGAAGCTTCTTTGACTAATTTACTCACAGAGTTTCCTGAACTAGCTTTTGATTTAAAAATAGTTTGTTTTCTATTTCTTTAGTTAAGTTTAATATATCTTGTGCAGCCCTAGAATTAGGGTAAGCATTTATTACAGATGTTTCTTTTAACAAAGATCTACTTACAGTAATGTCTCGACGTACTTTGCTGGATAAAATTTTACCTTCATATATTGATTCTATGATGTCAGTATACGTAGAATTTGTTGAATTTCTTTCGTCCCAAAACGAAAACACTATTCCCAATACCTCTAAATCATTTGCAATCGTGGAACAGAATTCTTTTATTTTTTGTAACCCAAGTATAGAAAATGGCTCTGGTGTTAGACACACTACTAAATACTGGCTTGCAAGAAAGGCTTCTTGAGTGAGCATACCTAGACTAGGCGGCGTGTCAAGAATGCATATATCGTATTGATTTTGAATGTTCTGTAAAGACAAGTGTAAATGGTTGATAGCAAGACTAGAGTCTTTATTTATCCCTCTAAAGTCTTCTATCAAGACAGATGAAGGGATAATATCAAGATTCTTGATTTTTGTTTTATGAATAGCTTGCTCGATTTCATTCGAACTTCTTAAAATTTCGTTAAGGCTATGTTTTTCTCTGACCTGCACCCCAAGTCCTGTGGTTAGGTTTGCTTGTGGATCTAAATCCACAAGCAAAACCTTCTTTTCACTGCTTTGAGCGAGATTACTGCCTATATTTAGGGACAAGGTTGTTTTCCCTGTTCCACCTTTGAAAGAACAAAATGCTAGCGTTTTCACACTTACTCCAACGTTAGAGTAGATGTTAGTTTATTCGGCTTTTGAGAACATGTCTTTTCTTGACAGAATCAACATAATCAGAGCTTTTTTCAGCTTCAAATTGTTATGTTCCAGCTGTTCGACTATTGGAGAATCAGGGAACAATCCTAAAGATATCTGTATTTGATTTAGTAGGTTTAAAATAACTGAGATACTTTTGTGATAGAGTTCTAAAGGAGAATTCAGAAATGTGACTTTTTCTTTATGTACTCTCATTTTTATATCTAGTTCTGGAAAATCTTTCTCAACATCTTTTACAATTTTAATGAAATCGTTAGTCATATTCTGTTTATTATTCATAATCTCTCCAGTAAATAGACGTATTATTTTTTCATATAAAACCACAACAAAATATCCAACAAAAATATAGTTTATAATAACTTTATTAGCCGTTTATTTGTTGTTTGACTTCTAAGAAAGATATATTCGAAGTTGTAGTTGTTTCGAGAATAGGATCTCCGTTTGCTAAAGCGTTAACCCACACAACTCCGCTTTCCATACCTCCTACACGTAATGAAAACGTAACAGGACCTGTGCCTGGGTTACTAATAGCAGCCTTTAATGAACAGACATTAGGAGTCCCTGAAGAGTAACCATAACTTACAGCACAAGGTGCAGTGTCACCATTTCGTACCAGAGCTAAAACAACCGTTCCTTCCATTCTAGATGCTATGATATCGGCTGAAATTAGAAACATGCTGTTAGGATTGTCAGGAGTAATGGTAAATTGACCTATTTCGGTCCCACCAAAAAGTGTGCCGATATTGTATTTAGTAAATAAACCATTGCATTGAATTTTTTCCGATATAGAGAAGTTTTTGAATGCTTTTGTTAGAGCTAAGGTCGGGTCTGAGATTATTCTGTCGATAACTTCTTGTATTAAGCTGCCTGTTATATTTTTTATGATCTCATCAACAAGACCTGTTTGGATTTTGTCTAAAATTACTCCGGCGAGAACATCCTTGTCTACGGATAGATCTACAGATGGAGTGGAACCTGCAGGCACTGTAGCAGTATTTACAGTTACAGTAAGTCCATCGGAACCTTTAATTTTTGCTGCTACAGGTGTAGAGGTTGTTCCGATTATGATTTCTTCGTTTTGCAATGCGTTTTGCATCTGACCAAGTTTAATATTGTCCGCAAAAACACAATTTTGATTGTTGTCTAAATAGAAACCTGAATTACCCATAATTAAAACTCTTTTTATTTGAGTTTTAATTTAATTTTTTTTGACTATCAACTATTAATTATTGTTTGTTGTGTTTTGAATCGTTTTATTAGTTGAAATTTGTTGAAACTTACTTTTATTTAAATAGAACACTTCTTTCTTTGAAATAGTTTTTCCGCGTATTCTTTCGTGTTTATTTAACCACTTAAGTTCTATAGCAATTTCGATACATCGATTAATTGCTAACTCTATTTTTTTCCAGTTTCTAGAAGTAATGTATCTATTCATCCTTAGAGTGTAAGATAGATTTTCGAATCCTATTTCTATTCTATCAGGCCATTCTTTTAGACCCGAACTGTTCATTTTTTTCCTCGTGGCAGTACTAACAATCCAATCGATAAAAGTGTAAGTGAATTTAGAAGCATTTGGAAATCTCAGCTTGATTTCCTGGTACATATTTGCAGGCTTTAAGACGAAATACGAATCTATTTGGTCTACAATAATAGGGCAAGGTTCAATGATGAACCCCTTGTGTTTTTTCGAAATCAGATTTAAAAAAGGTTCTTCGTCTAATGCTTTATTTTCTTTTGGTGTTAATCCTTCCCAACCTTCACATATACGTAAGATAGGGGAAAATGTTTGATATCTGTCGACAACTTCTTCTCCCTTATTCCAGCGTTTTCTTGTTGCTACTATAAGGTATGGCTCGTTACCTAGGTGATATAAAGCTTCCAATGCTATTAAAGCTTCTTTCCCCCCAAATTCATTTTTATTTCTAGATGTCTTATACTTTTTCACTCCGTAGGCTTCTAGATACTCAGATTTTGTAAATTTAATTCTTGGGATAGTTCCTTCAAATTTAAATGTATTTGTCTCTCTAGATAAATAGGAACCCTCTAAATTGCCGCGATAATTTGTAGCCGTTAATAGCTTTTGAATAGCAGCCAAAGCATGATAATGAGATGGTTGTAAATCTAACCCTATTACTTCTATTTTAGACTCTGTGCATACAGTCGAAAACAACTCCAATTGATCTTCTGATAACTGTGGTTTTCTACCAAATTTCTGATTCTCTAAATGCAGAGAACTTTTAATAATTTGATTTTCTGATTTCACCATGCTTCTTTCTGAATAGAGAATTTTCCTGTTGATGAATTAAATCTTAAATTTGTTGAAAAAACAGAACCATGCCTATTCTTCCCGATAATAATTTCCGAAAGACCTTTGGCTGCTTCTTGTGAGTAGTAATCTTTCCTGTGTAAGAATAAGATTACATCAGCGTCTTGTTCTATTTGACCACTATCTCTAAGGTCTGACAGCATGGGTCGTTTATCCCCGCGGTCTTCAACTTTTCTAGATAGCTGAGACAGACATATTATAGGAATTTGTAACTCAACAGCTAATTTTCTTAACTCCCTTGATATTTCAGCTATTTCATTCTGACGGTTTTCTGTTTTTCGATTAGATCCTATAAGCTGTAAGTAATCTATGAATAACGCATCAATAGCTTGATTGTCTTTTAATTCTCTAGCTTGATCAACCAAAGCATTTAAATCCGTACATTTATTATCACAAATGAAAAAATAGGTTCCTTTTAACTTTGTCCCTATATTCTCTATTTTTGCTAAAATATCACGAGAGAAGTTTCCTCTTTTAAGTTGTTCACAAGAAATTTCACTTAAATTTGATACAACCCGCTCTACGATTTGATTAGGGCTCATTTCCAACGAAATAAAACCAACAGCTTTTTGCTGTTCCAATACTAAATTTAGAGCTATGTCAATAGCGAATGCAGTTTTTCCCATAGCAG